>NZ_JACVAZ010000022.1:0-255 GCF_014852125.1 Delftia sp. DLF01 | reverse complement strand
AAGTGTGGGCGTTCAACTTGAACAGCAGTTTTCCAGAAAGGAGGTGATCCAGCCGCACCTTCCGATACGGCTACCTTGTTACGACTTCACCCCAGTCACGAACCCCGCCGTGGTAAGCGCCCTCCTTACGGTTAGGCTACCTACTTCTGGCGAGACCCGCTCCCATGGTGTGACGGGCGGTGTGTACAAGACCCGGGAACGTATTCACCGCGGCATGCTGATCCGCGATTACTAGCGATTCCGACTTCACGCAGT
>NZ_JACVAZ010000021.1:0-301 GCF_014852125.1 Delftia sp. DLF01 | reverse complement strand
ACGAGCCCCACCTGCTGGTGCAAGCCATCACCGCAGGCCTGCCCGACCCGGACGACCCCAACCACACGCCAGCCCTGGCCCTGATTCAAACCATGCTCGACGCCATGCCGAGGGACATGCAGCAAGACGCCGCCCGCCACCTGCGCCACACCCTGGAGCACGGCCTGCCGCCCAGCGCCCAGGCCATGCTGGGCGAACAGGCCGAGGGCACCGCCCGCATGCTCAGCGGCATGCAGGCCAAGTTGCAGGAACAGGAAAAAGAACAGCACGCCCGCATCGCCATCCACCACTACCACTGCGA
>NZ_JACVAZ010000020.1:0-334 GCF_014852125.1 Delftia sp. DLF01 | reverse complement strand
GATTAGCTCAGCTGGGAGAGCACCTGCTTTGCAAGCAGGGGGTCGTCGGTTCGATCCCGTCATCCTCCACCAAGATCGCGCTGGTGGCAGCAGCTTGAAAAAGCGGCTGGAGGAAGCGAAAAGAGCACGAAAAAAGCGTGCTATAATATTTGACTCAACACTAAAGCAGTCTCGTGTGAGACTGCTTTAGTGTTGATAGTTATCCAACTATCAATCGGCTGTTCTTTAAAAATTCATAGAGTCGAAATCAGCGTTGCTGACGGAAAGAGATTTCAATCTCACCGTGCCGTCAGCAACATTTTGATTGCGTCAAAACGAATGAAACTTTGTTTTA